>NZ_JAUBQM010000001.1:268369-285881 GCF_036701245.1 Microcoleus sp. Pol14D4 | reverse complement strand
TTACTACCGATCGCCTAGAATTGTTAAAACTGTTATCTGCCCAAATTGCTATTTCTATTGAGAATGCTCAACTTTACAAAAATTTACAGGAGTTTAATCAAAACTTAGAGCAATTAGTGAGCGATCGTACTCAACAATTATCGAACACCCTAGAGGCTTTAAAAGCCACCCAAACTCAGCTAGTCGAATCTGAAAAAATGGCATCTCTGGGAGGATTAGTTGCTGGTGTTGCTCATGAAATTAATACTCCCATCGGAGTGGGTGTCACTGTTGCTTCAGCTTTAGCAGAAAATACCACCGAATTTGCATCTATTTATAAAAGTGGCAAAATGAAGCGCTCGGATTTAGAAGAATTTGTCGATATTGCTACCCAAAGTAGTAAGGCACTTCTAATTAACCTAGATCGAGCGGCAGCCTTGATTCAAAGCTTTAAGCAAGTAGCAGTCGATCGCTCTAGCGAAGAACGGCGTACTTTCCAGATCAGACCTTATCTTGATGAAATTTTATTACAATTAAAACCCAAGTTGAAAAATAGCCAACATTCGCTTAAAATTAAGGGAGATAGCAAAATTGCTATCGATTCTTATCCAGGAGCCTTGTCCCAAGTTGTGACAAACTTGCTGATCAATTCTCTGATTCATGCCTACGAACCAGGGATTTCTGGGGAACTACTCTTTGCTTGGGAGCAAGAAGGTAATCGGCTAAGGTTTGAATACGCCGATCGAGGTAAAGGTATTCCCCCAGAAAACTTAAGTAAAATTTTTGAGCCATTCTTTACCACTAAGCGCGGTCAAGGTGGCAGTGGGTTAGGGTTACATATTGTTTACAATTTAGTCACTCAAAAACTAAAAGGTGAAATTGAATGTCTAAGTGAGTTGGGAAGAGGAACCAAGTTTATTATTAAATTACCCATGCAAATAGATTCACAAATGTAGAGTTCCAATTCCGATTTCCTGGCAAAGATAACTAAGTAAGTCCACCTCATTAAAAATAAAATAAGGATGACTGAAAAGGTTGCTGTGTAACTCTTCTCTCGTGTGCCTTTTTCTTAACAGGTTTTCTAACTTCAAATCTAAACATTAGTAAAAAATAAAGGTGTACAGCAATGAAAAGTGATTTTGACGATTTGTCAACTAAATCATCTGCAGAAACAGTATTTTTTGCAGAAGCAATCGACTCCAATGATGAAATTTTTTTTGCAGATGAAACTATAGAAGAAAAGCTGACTGAAAGTTGGAAAGTTTTAGTTGTAGATGATGAGGCTCAAGTTCACACAGCTACCGAAATTTCACTAAGGAAGTTTGTCTTTGAAAATAAATCTTTAACCTTCATTAATGCTTACTCCGCTCGGGAAGCTAAACAGCTAATCCAAGAAAATCCTGATGTTGCCATCATCTTACTTGATGTAATTATGGAAACAGATGATGCTGGCTTAAACTTTGTTAAATATGTTCGAGAAGTTTTAGGCAACCAGTTAGTGCGAATTATTTTACGCACGGGTCAACCCGGACAAGTACCTGAAAAAAGCATTATTATCAATTACGATATTAATGACTATAAAACTAAAACTGAATTAACGACATCAAAGCTATACACTACGATGCTAACAGCTTTGAGAAGTTTTTCTCTAAGTCAGAATTTGCAGTCGGAAATAGAGCGCCGCAAACAAGTAGAGAAAGCACTCCGTGTCAGTCAAGAAAAAGAGTACCAAAAATCTCTGGCTTTAGAACATTTTGTCAAAGAACTGCAAGAAACACAACTCCAGCTAGTTCAAAGTGAAAAAATGTCTAGTCTCGGTCAATTAGTTGCAGGTGTTGCCCATGAAATCAACAATCCTGTTAACTTTATTTACGGCAATCTCTCCCACGCCAACGACTATATTAAAGAACTCATTAATATGTTGAATCTTTACCAAAGGTATTACCCGCAACCCGAAGCAGAAATTGTCCATGAAATAGAAGATGCAGAGTTGCCATTTATCATAGATGATTTACCAAAACTGCTTTCTTCCATGCAGTTAGGGATCGAACGCATTCGCAATATTGTTAACTCTCTACGCAATTTTTCGCGGTTGGATGAAACTGAAATTAAATCAGTAGATATCCACGAAGGCATTAATAGCACTTTGCTGATCTTACAGCACAGACTAAAGGCTAAGTCTGATCGGCCTGCTATTAATGTGATAAAAGACTATGGTGCATTGCCGCTTGTGAATTGTTATGCCGGTCAGCTCAATCAGGTGTTTATGAACCTTTTAGCGAATGCTATAGATGCTTTAGAAGAGCGGCTAAGTAGAGAAGATGGTGCAGTTTTTAAACCCCAGATTTTGATTCGTACTGAAGTGGTACCCGGCAATTCGCATGACAACATTAGCTCGGCTTCCCACATCCTGGTAACAATTTCTGATAATGGTGTGGGCATGACAGAGAAAGTTCGTGCTAAACTTTTCACTCCCTTTTTTACTACTAAGCCCATAGGAAAAGGTACAGGCATGGGATTGTCCATCAGCAGAAAAATTCTGATAGAAAAACACTGCGGTCAATTAGAGTGTATTTCTACGCCTGAGCAGGGAACCCAGTTTATTATTGATCTGCCGACAATCTGTAAATCCACTAAGCTCGCCACCGTAGCGAATGCCTAGAAAACTTATTTGGCTGAATTGATCGTATATCGGTTTTCAGTTGCATGAGAATAGGGTAATTGCTAATTCCTCATTAATCGGAATTCTGACAGAATTTTTTCCCGCATCAAGTCCCCCCCTTTTTCAGGGGTGGGGACTTGATGCAATACGGTTGATTTAGTGCTAAAACTTTTGAACCACTTTGGGTTATTCTTAATCAATGGAAGTGCTATTTTATGTGACAGATTGCTGGAAAGTTGACCGAAGTTTTAGTGCTGATTCAAGTAAAATTATGAGCACAAATTACAGGAAAAGACTTGACGGAAAAAATACAATATGAAGACATTATTTTACTCAGTCAAACGAAAAAACTTTGGCTACTCTAAATCTGAACAAAGGCTCAGATACTCCGTGGGATAGATTATTAATTCACCGTTCCCAAAGTTGCCGATATTCCAATTCCATATCAAAATCAAAGAAATTATTTTGGTTTTATGCGATCGCCGGCGTTGCTTAGTGATACCCTAATTCAGAAACGGCTTTTTGTATAGTAATTTAATCCAGCCGATCAACGCTCTTCGCTTTGCCGTAAATGCCGCCAGATTTCTTGATGACATACGTACCAAAAATACAGGGCTAAATTCACAAGAGCTAATAATTTAGTACCATCTTCTAACATCGCGTGTAGTCCTTGATTTTCATTGTGTAAAATATCCTCCAACCGCGAGATAGCAAACAAGATGAATGCTGCAACTAATGGCAGGTAAGGAGTGGTTTTGATGTATCGCAAAAACTTAACTAGGTAAAGGAAAACAGCACTACCATAACACAAATAAATTAATTTCTTAGATATTCCCAACCGAGACATAATCAAAGTCATCCGAAACCTGTCATCCAGGTAAAGGACTCCCAGGAGTAAAGCACTAAAAAATAAGAATATCGCCGCTCGACTCTGCGGCTCTTTTTGTCGCAACACTCCGAAAGTAAATGCACAAATTGCGACTGAGAGGCACCCGGTAACTTCGGAAACTCCGGTTAGAATTCCGTCGTAAGGCAACCAGAAATTAAAAGGATCGCTAAATAGGCGTTCAAGTCCGCGTCCCTTGTTGTTGAATTTGGCATATACGCTCAGCCCCCCCAAAATCCCAATAGTCAGAATGTTAAAAAAAGCTAAAAGCGGTACACCAAAAAAGTGTTTCTTGAAAACTTTTAAAGAATTTGATAACTTGGGAAGTTTATCGAATAAAGGCAGATGCTTCATAAAAAATGTCTCTAAGCAATAGAGTTCGTTAATTATTCACTGGTAGCCAAACCACAAAGGTAGTGCCACGATCCGTTGGATATAATAAATTAGTTTCTGCAAAGGGTAGCCATTCAGGATTGAGTGGGGAAAATACTTCTATTTCTCCTTGCATTTGGCGGACTAAATCGCGGGCGATCGCCAAACCCAATCCTGTGCCAGGAATTTCCGTCTGCGCTTTTTCTCCCCGGTAGTGCCGTTCAAATAAATGCTCTAAATCCTGGGGAGGAATGCCGGAACCTGTGTCGCTGACGGCAACTGCTATGGCAGGCAATTGGCTGTATCCTGCCCGATCGCCATCCGCTGCTTTATACCTTACTTTAATATAAATTTGGCGGCCGGCAGGGGTATATTTCAAAGCATTGTCAATTAAATTGCTCAAAACCTCGCGCAAAGCTCGATCGTTCGCTGAGACTGGCGGCAAATCAGCCGCAATGTCAGCTACCAATTTCAGATTCCTTTCAGATGCGATAGCCTCGGCGGAAGTTAACAGCGGTTTTAAGACTTCTGTAACAAAACAGGATTCCTCCAAATTGGCCACAGGTGACAGCGACAGAGGAGAATGCCGGATTGATTCGACATTCGAGATTGCTTTTTCTGAAGTCCCCGAGCGCAGTTTGAGATGTGCTTCGCCGGTGTCAACAGTTCGATCGAACTGGCCGAGCAACTCTTGCAGCCGATCGCTCTCTCGGACAATACTAAAAGCCACATTGCGGTTTTTGTCTTCCGGTACCAGCCGCCGCGCTAACAGCTTGCCAAAAGTTCGCAACGCTGTCAGCGGACTTTTGAACTGGTGCAGCAAATTGTGCATCGTGTCGTAAACCTGAGCCTGGATTTGCCGACTCGTACCCAATTCCTGCTGCATCCACTGCGATCGCTGGTCTAAAATGCAGGCTAGGGCTAAGGTGCGAGCAATTTGTTGTATTTGAGCCTCTTCTCGCTCGTTCCAAGGCCTGTCTTGCCGACCGCTGACTAGAAGTCCCATTACTGCTCCCTCGTGTATCAGAGGTGTCACTATTTGCATCCGCTGCTGCCACAAATTCTCCGGGCCTTGGCACTGATGGGAACTGCGCTCATTACCCGGAAGCGGTTCGGGTGCGATCGCCCCTACCGTTGATTCTTCCACAGGCCGAACAGGCGGTGCCAGCAGGCGCGGTACTGGTTTTACTGTCGAGCTTTCGGAAGATTGCAACCTCAACCCCTGATTTTCTTCCGATTCGGCTGAGGTTTCTGGGTAAACCGCGATCGGCACCAACTTTGCTTCGCTGCCTTCTACCAACTCTTGTGTCAGGTATACCGCGCTGAATTTCGCTCCCAAACTAACGGCGATGGCCACCTGCGAGCGGCAAAGTTTGACAAATTCTGAACTGGCTGGCATTAACATGAGCGCCACATTAAGATATCTAACGGAATTCTAAGTAAATTACAAATTATCGGCCACCGATTACTGATGAGAGACTTCTAGATTTCAGGTTTCTTCCCTTTGATAGAAGGCAGCTATGTTGAAGGCATCGGGCTTTCATGAACCCCTATTGCCCCGCCTCGCCGTCGGCGCAGCTTTCACCGATCCCCAAGCTTGGCTTGTGCCGGAACTTGGGGCCAACAATAGCACAACCGCTACACTTTTGTCGATCGGCACGAATGTTAAGATTATGTCGATATATTAAAAACAGTTGAATTTTTGAGCTAGAACGGATATACTGGCCTCGGATTTGGTAGCTATCATTACAACCTGTCTGCTCATACTGTCTGCTCACAGAGGAGGTAAAGAAATTGGCCAGGAGACGCAAACGCAAGAGTCGCCGCCGACAAGAAGGACGCAGAATTTTAGAGTGTGTGCCTCAATATAGCATCGAGAGCGGCGAAGATAAACCCGTAACAGCGGCTCGCAAGTTCATCCATGCAGAAGGCATTGCTCCCCCAGCTTTGCTGTTAGTCAAGCGTAACGAGCATACCACTGACAGATACTTCTGGGCTGAAAAAGGTTTATTTGGAGCCCAATACGTAGAAGAGAACCATTTCTTGTTTCCCAGCTTAAAGGTGATGTTGGAAGCTACCACAGAAAAAATTCCTGTGGTGTCAGCGGCCCGCGCATAGCTCAAAATGTTTAGCTCAAAACATTGACAGCAATGTTTTTCTAAGTCTTTTAACAAAAGCGCGACAGTTCTCATTGTCTGGAGAGTGCCAACTGAAATTTCTGCGAAAAGTCCTTAGGAATTAGGGTATAAGGAGCCATCGCAACAGGCGTGATCGCAGCCCAAGGGCGATCGCCACAATTGGCACTTTCACGATAATGGTTTTTTTTTGACTGTTTTGTCGATCGAACAAGTGGATCAAAAAAACAGCCAACGAGATAGCCGCTCTTGAGTCATCGGTTTGTCAGCTCGAAGTCTAACTACGGCATCTAGCATATCAAAAAACGCTCCGCGTCAAACTTTTAATCGAGCGGTTTCAAATCTAAAGCTTTTTGCATGGCTGCTAGTTCATCGCGGTGAGCTCGGACAGTAACAAAGCTCTTGGTTTGGCTTCCCGACTCAGCAACTGATTCGAGTTTGAGCGAGACTTGCTCAGAGCGTCCAGCTTTTTTCCAGTAAAATACCCCCGCCAGCGGGGACAGCAGTACCAAAGCTAGGAAAATTTGGCCCTGCTGGGGAACTAGCATTCCCAAAACCAGTCCCAAGCACAGAGCGCCACCTGCACTCAGCAGAGTTAGAAAAATAGCTAGAAACCAACTCGGCCGCACAAAACCCTCAAACGTGACTTTATAGTTGGGGGCATCGACGGCTGCAACTCGGTAAGCTCTATCGGCAAAATACTGTTGTAAGTCGGCTAACAGTGACTCTTGGGCGCTCTCGGAAGCCAGCTTGACTTGTTCGATTCGCTCTTTGACTGAAGCCTTGATGAAGAAAAACAAGCCAACAGCCAGCAGTAGCGTTAGCAAAAATGTTGAAGGAAGAACAGCAGTATCCATCGGTAGAAGTTTGTGTAATTGAAATTCTCTACTATTACTTTACAGAACTTGACATACGAAAGCGATCGAGGACTTACGCAGACACTTTGTTATCAAAATTCGCAGAAAGCTTTGTAGCAAAGTGTTTTGCTCTCCATCACCCAATTCCCATATCTCCCCATCGTCGCTAATTCTCAAGTGACAATGCGTAAGTCCTGACGTAGTGTAGCTGCTTTAATCGCTGTGCGGCGGGCGATCGAGCAAAGCGAAGGCAAAGAAGGCAAATCGCTTTGCAAGTAGCGCCAGCATTTCCAGGGTTTAGGCATCCGATTCCAACTCGGCTAACCTGTGTGACCAGTTTCTAAGGCCCGGGGCCGACGCCCTGACGCGCCGTTTCCCTGACCTATATACTCGTGCCAGAGACGAGCGAGGTCTTGAGCTTGGTGCCGCCACTCAGGGAGGATTTGATACATCCGGCGGGGGCGGCCGCGTCCTTCTACTTTTTTCCAGTAACCCGTGATTACGGCTTCATCTTCTAGGAATTTCAGAGCGCTGTAGAGAACGGTATCCGAAAGTCGGTAGATGGGGAATTCCCTCTCTAGTTGGCCAATCAGTTCTGTACCGTAGGAATCTCCGCGCAATAACACGGAGAGAATGTAGCACACAGCTAATTCCTTGTTTAGATAAACAGGAGGGGGGTCTTGAAAAAATTGATAGATATGTTCAAACTTCATCTGTCTTGTCCGCTGGAAACTCTCGTGATACCGTCAGGTTAACGGGAGAGGAAAGCGGGGCGGGGGATGCCGCTTCCTAATGATTAAGTGGGACATTGGGGAAACAGAGGTGCAGTATTTCCCCAGTGAATGTTGATGGCCCCAAAGGCTTGTCCTGCACTTCGGTAATGTTTGCCTGCCCCTTGGTTGAGGAGGACTGCCGTAACTAGCGCAATTTTTTCCTCTTCCAATCTATCGCAGCGACTATTGTCAAGTGTGCGATCGCCTGCAAGAGTTGGCAGTTACTTTGGGAGTTAGTGTTTTAACTGAATTTGCAGTTAATGTTTGCGCTCAAGCGCAGGCTTTAAACCGAACTCAGGCCTAACATGGCGCGCAGTGTAAAAGTTAGAAAGACAAAAGTCGCTACAATCGAACTAATCAGGGCGATCGCAGTTGCCGGTCGATCGAGCAGGGGTTTGAGTCGCTCGAACAGGAAAAAGAAAATTCCCAGACATATCGTGATGAAAAAGCGCGGGTAGCGAGAGACGTTATTAATAAAATCTTGCATGAGCTTGGTGGGGTAAAGTGTCACAGCACGATCTTTGACTGGTAACACTTGTGAGCGAGTTAGACAATTTTGGCACAGCCGGAGCTAAATCTGCCAATCGGGCGATCGGGCATTTTTGCCGGCGAGGCTGACATATATAATTCTAACGAAAACTTTTCGCCGATGGCTCCGGCACTGTCTGTTTAATGCCACGCGACCTCCGGTAAGAACTTCAGAAGTATTTCTATTGACTTCTAGTTGTGATAAATATTATAGGGCCGTTATTTCTAGATAAATGTCTGCTTCCGCACCTTCTTTCGTCTTGCCACGTCCCTTTCTGCAATTGCCCAGAGGCAAAACTAGGTTGAAGATATTAAAAACCCAGAGAATCACACTATGTGAATTTTAGTCTTGGATTTGGTTCCAAATCCAAGAAATCCAGCCTTGGACTGTAAAGTAACGCCTTTTTATAGTTGTATCATTAATATCGGGACGATTTTCTGAGATTATTGTACAGATAGCATCTTTTGGCGGAATTCCTCCCTGTTTAAGCGCTAATTGAAACACTAAATAAAAAACTTGACGTTCTAAAATCTTATTAATCAACTCCAGATATTTTAATTTAGGTCTTTTATGTAAAATAGACCTTCCTTCACTTGTCAAGCAAAAAGTTACTTTTTTGGTCAGGGAATCTTTATAATTTTCTATTATTCCAATATACAGACCAGCATTAGTATAATAGTCAGTTTGCCGGCGATCGAATTCATAGTTTTCTGTAATATCGTCTTTGGTTAAATCTCTTTCTAATAACAACGATAATAAATCTACTACTCTCTCAAATTTATCAGCTTGTGGAAATGGAACATCTGGCTCTGCAATTAATTTAATATTATTGAGTACCATATCGACATCACTCCGTTGTATTTCTTCGGGAGCGATCGTATAATTCTTTTGTTCTCTCAGTTTCAGAGAGTTATAATTTTCATCGTTGCTAAATTCATAAATAAAAAAGCTAAAAATGTCGTTAGAGTATGTCATCAATACGGGAATCACTTTTTTAGCCATTTTTTTTGACCACAATCTGTAGGGATAGTAAAGTTGTCTAATCAAAAAATCGTCTATGGCATAGTTCTTAGCTTCTATCAAGACAAAATAGTTGTTACTTTCAAATCCCGCATCTATCTCACACTGAGAATTTTTAACCTTGATTGAATAGGGTTTATTAGCTAGGGAATTTATAATATTAAAATCAAACGACTCTGTAGACATTCTCCCAGAAACAGTATAAGCTGTTTTTTCGCCGAATAAATCATCTATAATACCGATATTAAATGCACAGTGCAATGCGGAACTTTCTGAATATAAATTTGTGTAATCTATACTCTCTATCCCGGGAGGAAACTCAAAAGGAATCACTTCAATTTCACTATCATATTTAACTTCAAAGTGTGTATCAAACTTCCCAATAACGTATTTAGAACGAGAAATTGGCAATATGGATAGATCGTTGTCTCGAAAGATATCTGGCAAATTAACCGAGTGATCGAACTTTGCCATCAGCCTGCTTTCTCTTTCTTGATTAATTTGACCAGATGCTATTTCAAAAAAACCATTTTTCTCTACCTCTTCTAATATCTTATGCCTTTCAAATAATATTTCCCAAGCTTTGTCATTGGCAGTTTTCTGGCTTTTACTCATATTTATTTATCCTGAAATTCATAATTCAAAACTAATACTTCATCAACCATACCTCTTTTCAAGGCATTTGAGTTGATACTTCTGGTTGCCCTAACTTTTTTAATTTTATCCTGATAATCCTTGTACAAATCCATAATAAAATCTGTACAGGAATTACTCAGCATTACCTTGCAACCTCTTTCATGTAAATCGTCAAACACTTTTTTGAGTCGTTTTTGTTGGTCTCTGTTAAAGCCATTCACATCATATCCAGTAAAAGAAGCTGTTTCCGACACAGGATCGTAAGGAGGATCGAAATAGACAAAATCTCCTCTCTTGGCATCTTTAACAGCATCTTCAAAATCCTGATTTAACAGCGTGATATTATTGCTATTTAAATATTTGTTCACGGCTATTAAAACAGCGTCATCTAAAAAATTGGGATTTTTATATCTACCAAAAGGAACATTAAACTGACCTTGGGAATTAACCCTAAACAAACCATTATAGCAAGTTTTATTTAGATAAATGATTCGTGCTGCTTTTTCTACTTCCGACAAACTTGCATATTTTTTCATTGAACGATCTAAGTCTCTCATCTCATAATAAGACGTTTCGCTATTGCTATATTTATCCTTGCTTAATTCCTCCATCAGCTCATCTAAGGAGTCTTTGATTACTTTATAACAGTTAATCAGTTCTTTATTGCTATCATTGATAACAGCTTTTTGGGGCTGTAGCTGAAACAAGAGTGCGCCTCCACCTATGAAAGGTTCATAGTATGTATGTTTGCTTATCCGCTTGGGAACATAATTAACAATTTCTGGCAATAATTGTCTTTTACCTCCTGCCCATTTCAAGAAAGGTCTTACTAACGGATTTTTCCCTCTTACTAACGTATCGCTTTTCACTCAGATGCCTCTAACGCTACTATCAAATAACAATACATTATAAGTTGAATTTTAGTTCAAGTCAAGAGGAAAGGGTGATATGGATTCAAGGTGTAAGTCGCACTTAAATATAGCGACAAAAGCACCTTGACATAAATCTATTCATCTGATATGTCTGGGAAAACAATCTGAATTAAGCCGATCGCACTTGAATCACCCCTCGGTCGAAAACCCGTTTGTCAGTACCGATAGAACTGACAAACATCCGGTCTTCATAGACATCAAACGTCGCAAAACTCAGGCGGCTAGCAGAATACTCCGTCCACTCAGAACGACTCACCGGACGAGTGCCCGCGCCGGCCCCGCAAATTAAATAAGTCGTACCGTTAATCGAGCGAGTGCGTTCGTAACTGTGTTCGTGTCCGTTGATATAAAGCTGCACGCCGTACTTTTGAAACAAAGGCGTGAAAGTCTTAATAAAAGATTGATTCGATCCGTAGACGCCAGAGGAATAAATCGGGTGGTGGCCGAACACAACTTTCCAAGGTGCGGTACTCTGACTCAACTCTTTTTCCAGCCAAACAAGCTGATTTTTCCAATCCGCATTGTGATTGGTATCTAAAGCAAAAAACTGTACGGGATCGCGGCGAAAAGTATAGTAGCGACCTTGCATATTAAAACCCGCATATTTAACTTGCTGGTCGCCGTTACCAGTGCGGATGTCGTGATTTCCCAGACAAGCATAAAATTTTACATTTTGCTGCAATAACGGCTGATAAGGCTTCTCGAAAACTGCATTAATTTTTTCAAATTCGCCGTTATTGTAGATATTGTCGCCGGCGAGAACAGCAACATTAAAAGGGTTTTCCCGGTGATATTGCGCCATCGCCTCAGCCACAGCATACTGACCTTCAGCGCCGGTACCGGTGTCGGCCACCGAAATAAAGCGTAAAATAGGCGGTGAGGCCGGCAATGGGACGATCGTCCTTTCTGCCTCAACGTTAGAAGCCGCAGCAGCATCGGTGTCTGTATCCCAGGCAGTCCGAAGCTGAAACATTTTCCAGACTCCGGCAAAACCTAAGCTGCTGAGACTGCCTAAAACTAGAAAGCGACGGCGTTTGATACTCATTTTGATTCAGTTACAACTAAGTTAAATGATAAATTAAGGTTGAGATGGCTCAACTAAAATTTATCTCGTTTAGATATATTTGCAACGCCCCAAGGCAGAAAAAATGTCAGAAGAACAACTAAACCAGTCAACTCCAGAACCCTCTCAATCTCCGACACCGCAGGTTGATTCGGCTGCAAAGTCTGCCCCCACTGGCAGCAAAACTCAAAATGCCAGCAGCGCGGTTCCCAAAAATCAGAGAATCAAAGCTTTGATTGCCTCGATAGGGAATTTGGGAAAAAAAGGGAAAAAATTAGCAGCAGAACCGCCGTTGCAGTCCCAAAAGCCGATCGCGCCCACCGCTTCTGACTCAGCAACAGTAACTCCTCCCGCTGTTGCTGCGGAAGTTAACAGCGTGCCTCCAAAAGTTGCTGTAAAAGTTGATAAAAAGCCTGTATCCCAACGCACGGAAGGGAGTTTTTTAGAGAAAGTAGTTGTACTTTGGCAAAGTATTGTGCGGCTAGTGCGATCGCTACTGCCACCATCTGCGAACGAGAAGCTGTCCGATCCAATTTTAAACGCCGCATTAGCAGCAATTCTGATCGTTGCAGTCGGTTTAACTTTCAACAGTTTCTCGGCAAAACCGCCGGACAAAGTAGCAAAAGTTCCTTTCCCAGCAGCGAAGCAGTCGCCGCCAACCTTTGGCGATTTTGTGGAGCCGGGAACGCCGAAATCGCCAGAGGCGATCGTACCATCTGAGCCAATCTCTACTAAATTCAAAAGCAAGTTGCCCGATTTAGTGGCTCCGGAAAAACCGCAACCAGTAGAAATGATCCCACCCCCGCCGCTGACGCCGGAACAGTCTCTGATTGCTGCTATTCAAACTCAAGTTACTGAGATTAAGAATCGACTGGGCGGCGGTTTAGTTGAGTCTGTTCAAGCTAATTTTTCCAGCAGCATTTTGACAGTAAAAGTCGCTGAAGATTGGTACAAACTCAGCGAAGTTGAGCAAAATCAACTAGCAACGAAGATGTGGAAGGAGGCTAACTCACTCGATTTCAGAAAGTTAGAAATTGCGAATATGGAAGGTAAGTTAATAGCTAGAAGTCCGGTTGTTGGTTCGGAAATGATTATTTTAGACAGAGGAATTAATTAGAATTTAAATAGTCTGTATCTGTACACCATCTTACCAGCCGTAAAGTCCAGGACGCATAACATAATTATGTACCGTACTCCCTGCGTACCTTACGGCTGTTGATTTTTTGTAGGAATCTCGAACTTTTAAAAGTTCCGAGAGAATGCTATAGCAAAACCATTTGATTTGTAAACAATGGGTTCAATCATCACAAACGTTTCAGGTCGTTCTACATTCACGACTCCAATAGACTTGCTATACGATGAGTCGTTAATTAGCGATCGCATTTTTGTAAACAACATTCGCCGTTCTTAAATTCCCCATAACTTATGCCAAGACGTTTATCTGTTCTTCTACCAACAATCTTAGTATGCTGCATACCAATATGTTTGTTTGTCGCAGTTGCGAGTATTGGTTATATAATATTAATTCCAGCTTTTATAGCAGGATCGTTAATTGGCCCTCTCACGCTACTTTATTTAGTATCTAACCAACCGCCATTGATTGTTGCTGTACTCATCCTGACAGCTTTATTGATAACAATGATCCTAGCTCACCCAATAAAAATTCGCCCTTGGGCGGCTGCCATAACCGTAATTGGTGTCTGCATCTGGATGACGATTGGCTTTTTTTCTATTTCGATAGTCTTAAGTATGGCGGCTGCCTAAATAAACTTAGGGGGAGGGGGGAGAGCCACCCTAACTCTCCCCTTACTTATATTTACGCCTTGTAGAACGATCACTCTGCAATATATTACTCAACCAGCCATTGATATAGCAAGTCTATTCGAGTCGTGAATGTAGAACGACCTGAAACGTTTGTGATGATTGAACCCATTGTTTACAAATCAAATGGTTTTGCTATAGCATTAAATCATATCATGTCAGCGGTCACGACCACCATTAAAGAGTTTTGTACTGAGGACTTCAGCCATCATAAAATTACTAGGAATAAAGTCCTCACTACAAACCTTAGAACGCTTATTTACCCGACATTAAATTAATAACTTTTAGGAACATTGAAAAATGACAATTTTAACTCAAGCCGAACAACTAGAAATTGAATATCCCAGCAGCGACGGAGAGCCGATGGCTGAAAGCGACATCACGCGCGATTACATGACTTACAGCGTAGAAGCTGTCAAGCTTTACTTTCAAGAACGTTCTGATGTTTACGTGTCAGCCAATTCTTTCATATATTATGAAGAAGGGAAAAACCAGGCAGTTGTGGCCCCGGATATTTATCTGGTGTTTGGAGTTGCCAACCGCAAAAGGGATAATTATAAAGTTTGGGAAGAAGGCGGAATTACTCCCGATTTTGTGTTATAAATTACTTCGGAAACAACTCAGACGAAAGACCAAGAAACTAAACCGGAAATTTATCGGGCTTTGGAAGTTAGGGAATATTTTCAGTACGATCCATCGGGAGATTATCTGAATCCGATTTTACAGGGAGTACGTTTGATAAATAATCAGTACGAGCCGATTGCAGCCAACAATATAGCTTTCGATACGCTGTGGTTGTTCAGTGAAGTGCTGGGACTCGAATTGCATATAATTTCAGGAGAATTGAGGTTTAGAGTTCCTCAAACGGGTGAGTTTTTGAAGACTCACAAGGAAGAAAACCGGGGACGACTGGCTGAGCAACAAGCACGACTAGCAGCGGAGTCAGCCTTTCAACAATCAGAGCAAGCACGACTGGCTGCGGAGTCAACATTGCGCCAGCTCGTAACTCAACTCTTAAATTCTGGGATGAGTCTGGAACAGGTAGCGCAAATGATGAATTTATCAACCGTGGAAGTGAGACGATTGGTAGGGGAAAACTGTTGAGCGATCGCACTTTTCCAAGATATCTTGGAAAAGTGCGATCGAAGTATGGCACAAAATGTAAACAGTCAACAGTCAACAGTTAACAATTAACGAAGGACTAGATAGGCTTATTAGTAGGTTTAAAACCCTGCTTTTGAAAATAGGTTCTAAATACGTCTAGAGCAATTGGTGCCGCCGATACTGCACCAAATCCGCCCCCTTCAACGATAACTGCGATCGCAACTTCAGGTTTGTCAGCAGGAGCAAAACCCACATACATAGAATTGTCAGGATGACCGGGCATTTCCACAGTCCCAGTCTTACCAGCACTTAAAGGAATAGTACCGTCATTCATGCCGCGGCCTGTACCTTTTTTTACCACGTCCATCAATCCTTGTTTAATGACGTTTAAAGTCGCAGGCTTAATACCTGTTGGAATTTTTTGAGTTATAGGAGTATTAGTTTGAGAAGCCAACAAATGTGGCTGCAATCGCCAACCACCGTTGGCAATAGTTGACACCATCACAGCCAATTCTAGGGGAGTACAAAGTACCAAACCTTGACCGATCGCCATTGTTACCGTATCGCCAACATACCAATCTTCCCCATACATTTTCTGTTTCTCTGCTGGGATCGGAACTTGACCGTGATTGGCGCCGTCTATCCCCAAAAGATCTAAATTAATAGTACCGCCAATGCCCATTTTTTTAGCCCATTTCGCCATTTCTTCCGGCCCTGCAGTCATACCTACTTGATAGAAAAACGTATTGCTGCTGTAGGCTAAAGCATCGCGGAAACCGATAACACCGTAACCGGCACCGTGTTCGTTAAAGGAAATTCCGCCGATGTTAATTGAAGCAGAACTTACCAAAGTCGAGTCAGGAGAGAACTTGCCCGACTCCATCCCGGCTACAGAAGTTACAATCTTAAAAGTGCTGCCTACTGGATAGCCTTGAACTGCCCGATTTAAAAATGGTTTGTCTGGCCCTTGCAGCCGATCCCATTCTTTTTGAGTCACCTTGCGGGTGAAAATATTGGGGTCAAATGTCGGCCAACTAGCCATTGTTAAAAGAGCTCCAGTTTTCACGTCGATCGCCACAACAGCACCGAGGCGATCGCCCAAAGCTTTTTCCGCAGTTTTCTGCATATCTAAATCTAAAGTTAGCTGCACCGGTTTGCCGGGAATAGGCTCTTTTACACCTAAATCTTGGATTTCCTCACCCTTAGCATTCACCTCGATTAAACGGTTGCCCCAAACGCCCTCTAAAGTTGAATTGGCTAATTTTTCAACTCCCATTTGACCGACGATCATTCCCATCGGATATGCAGGATTAGCTTTTAATTGATCTAAACTAGCTTCGCCGACGTATCCCAAAAGGTGAGCTGCTAATTGCTGGTTGGGATTGTCTCGGCTCGATTCTACGCGAATTTCAACTCCCCGCAAAGTATTAGCTTGTTCTCCCAACGCCACGAAAGTACCGACATCGATATCCTTACTAATTCGCACTGGCAGGGCCGATCTGTAGCCAACTGCATCAATTTTTTTGACAATTTCGGCTGCAGGAAGTTTGACGATCGGGCCCAGTGTAGCGGCGATCTCTTGCCACTCCTTGGCCGATCGCTCTTTTGGCCACACATATACCGATCGAGATACGCGGTTGGCCGCAAAAATTTTGCCGTTGCGGTCTAAAATTTGACCGCGATTGGCTGGGACTGAAACAGGGCGAATGCGGTTATTTTCCGCCCGCTGTCGATTGTAGGCTCCCTGTACCAGTTGCAGTTCGGCTAGACGAAATATCGGTAGCGTCACTAAGGTAGTGACGAACAGCATAAAAATCATAACTTGGAGCGATCGGCTGCGTTGCCGTGCAGGATTGTCCAAGCCATTTTTGTCGAATCGGATTTTAGAGTTAAAAGAAAAATCGCCAGCCATATTAATTAATCTGCTCTTTTTATTCAACTAACAGGTTGATACGGTTCCCATCCGGATGATTTGGCAGAAGATACAGGGATTATAACTTCTAACTCTTTAGTAACAGACATAAATTCTATCGATTGGCAGATGAATCAGCCGGATTTGTTGATTAAGTTAGACCTTAAATATCAGGTTTTTCTGACAATTCAACTATTAAGGAGGTAGGGGCGCTGTGGAACCGATCGATTTTTTGATTGCTTGGCTGGTGACGGGCAGCAGCTTGCTGCTAATTTCTCAACTCCCGATCGGCGTAGAAATTGACAGCACACCGAAAGCAGTAATTTCCGCTGCGGTTTTGGGAATGTTGAATGTTTTAATTTTGCCAATTCTCAAAGCAGTTTTTTTCGTGCCGAACCTACTGACGCTGGGATTGCTTTCCGGCGTGTTTGCTTTTGTAATGAACGTGATTGTTTTTGCCTCGGCTGCGAAGTTAGTTGAAGGATTTAGTTTGCGGATGGGCCTTTGGAGCGCGGTACTGGGGGCGATCGCCTTGGCTGTAGTTAGCAGCTTTATCAATGGCGCACTAATTTAGCAACTTCCCCTGATCGAGGGCGATTTCTATCGCCCGATATTTCCCATCCTTAGCTGGCGCGTTTCCTGTGCCTACAAGCGATTGAAATCACCGAATATTTCTTCTCCCTTCTTCCTTCAATCCGTTACATCCGTTACATCCGTTAAACAATCCGTTGCCGAACTTCCTTCAATCCGTTACATCCGTTAAACAATCCATTGCCGAACATCCGTTACATCCGTTAAACAATCCGTTGCCGAACTTCCTTCAATCCATTG